>NZ_CP059220.1:570161-586140 GCF_014252435.1 Blattabacterium cuenoti | reverse complement strand
AAACTAAAATTTTAAAATCGAATCAAAATTTATATAAATTATAGATTTATTATTCAATGTGGCAATATACATATTGCTAAACATAAAAAATAAAAATGAAAAGTAAAGTTATCAACAATAATAAAAAAATCTGTTATTGTATTATATGATGAATATGTTCATAGAAATTATAAAAATTCAAGGTGATCACGAATTTATTGATAATTTAGATTGGAAAAAATGGATTATTATTACTTTAATTTTAATTGGAAAAATCATTTTTTTTGCAATTGTATTGATAATACTACAAATTTTATTGAATAAAGGAATATCTTTTATTGGAAAAAGAATAGTTAGTTCTACCAATTTTATTTGGGATAATATTTTATATGAAAATAAAGTTTTCAACAGTTTATCACATTTTTTTTCATTATTTATTGGATTTATTCTAATAAAACCATGTTTTAAAAATTATCATACTATTATTATATATCTGGAAAAAACGTTTGATATTTTATTTGTATTAATTATTCTACAACTTTTAATTAGGATTATTAATTCAATCATGAGGATATCTACAAGTGAAAATAATCACCAAACAATAGCTGTACGATCTTTTTCTCAATTATTGAAAATAATATCTATTATTTTTTGCACATTAGTTATTATTGCTATTCTTACGAAAAATGATTTAATTACCATATTGACTAGTTTAGGAGCAATTACTGCTATTGTTATCTTAGTATTTCGAGATACAATTCTTGGATTTGTATCTGGAGTTCAGATGGCTACTACTAAAATGATTAAAGTCGGTGATTGGATTGGAATTCATAAATATCATATAGAGGGAACTGTAATAGAAATCAATTTAATTTCCGCAAAAATCGAAAATTTTGATAAAACGATTACAAGTATTCCTACTTATGATTTAATTTCAACAGCCGTTACTAATTTTGAAGTGATGCGTAAAAAAAATATACGTAGGATTAAAAGATCTATTTTGTTTAATATTCAATCTTTTCATTTTTGTAATTTGGATAATTTACAAAAACTTGAAAATATATCATTAATAAAGGATTATATTCAAAAAAAACAAAAAAATACTAATATTAAAATTAATATTAATGAAAAAAACATGACCAATATAGGTCTTTTTCGTCAATATGCATTAGAATATTTATATAGACACCCCAAAATTTCTCAATCGGAAACTTTAATGGTAAGACACTTGGAACCAACATCTTACGGTCTTCCATTAGAGTTGTATTGTTTTGTTAATACATCAGAATCTATTAAATATGAAAAAATACAATCAAATGTTTTTGATCATTTGTTAACAGTAGCAAAAGAATTTAATTTAGAAGTAACGCAAGTTTTTACGAAAAGTAGTATTATTTCAAAATAATAAAAAAAATGATAGTATTAATCGTAAATATAAATAAAATAGCTACATTAAGAATTCAATAGAAAACGATCATTGTTTATGAAATAAATTTATAGTATTATTGCAATGTTAATAGGTAATGGATGAAATTATCATTTTCTATATATCAAAATGTACCATATATAGTTACTGGAAAAAAATTTTATAAAGCATGTAAAAAATGAAAATATTACATTCTAAAATTATGGGAATTGGTCCTCCGATTTTAGTATTACATGGATTATTTGGAAATGGTGATAATTGGATTTCCATAACAAAAATAATTAAAAATTATCAAATTCATTTATTAGACATTAGAAATCATGGATATAGTTTTTTTTCAAAAAAAATGAATTTAGATATTTTATCAAAAGATTTACTAAAATATATAATGTATTATAAATTATGTAAACCTATTTTATTAGGTCATTCGATAGGTGGAAGAATTGTTATGAATTTTTCTATCAAATACCCTCATATTCCAAGAAAAATTATAATTGTAGATATAAGCCCAAAATCTTATATAAAAAATGATCAAAGACATTTAATTTCTATTTTAAAAAAAATAAACTTTAATATTATTAGAACAAGAAAGGAACTTGATTCTTTTTTAAAAAAAAAAATATCGGATATTAATATTCGATTATTTTTTTCTAAATGTACAGGTAAAAACAAAAATGGAAAATTTTATTTTCGTTTTTATCTTCCTGGAATTGAAAAAAACTATGCTTCTTTAATTCATCAAAACATAGAAAATGGATGTTATGATGGCCCATCGTTATTTTTACGTGGAGAGTATTCTAATTATATTTTTGATCGAGATTGGATCCATATAAAAAAGATTTTTCCAAAAGCAGAAATTTTAACAATTCCAAAATCGAAACATTGGATTCATATAGAAAATCCAAAAGATTTTTACAAAAAAATTAATATTTTTCTTCAAAAGAATTAAGAATTATGGTATTTGATTTAAAAATAATTCAAAAATTTTATTCAAAGTTTGAACTTAAAATTCAAAAGATTAAGTCTTTCATAAATCATCCTATGACTTATTCTGAAAAAGTTTTATATGCTCATCTTTTTGAAATACAAGATATAAAAAAATATTATTCTAATAATAAAATGAAATTTATTCGAAATAAATTTCATATGAATTTTATTCCAGATAGAGTTGCTATGCAAGATGCAACAGCACAAATGGCATTATTACAATTCATGCAGACAAAAAAACATAAAACTTCAGTTCCGTCTACTATTCATTGCGATCATCTTATTTATGCAAAAGAGGGATCAAACATAGATTTAAAATCCTCTATAAAAGAAAATGAAGAAATTTATAATTTTTTAAGATTTTCTTCAGAAAAATATAAAATAGGATTTTGGAATCCTGGTTCAGGTATAATTCATCAAGTGATTTTAGAAAATTATGCTTTTCCTGGAGGTATGATAATTGGAACAGATTCTCATACTCCAAATGCTGGTGGTTTGGGTATGTTAGCTATAGGTACAGGAGGATCTGATGCGGCTGAAGTTATGTCAGGGTATTTTTTAGAATTAAAAATTCCAAAAGTAATGGGGATTCATTTAAAAGGAAAAATGAGTGGATGGGTTTCTCCAAAAGATATTATTCTAAAATTATCTGGAATTATTGGAGTAATGGGTGCAAAAAATTATATAATAGAATATTTTGGAGAAGGTCTTAATAACATATCTTGTTCTGGAAAATCAACCATATGTAATATGGGAACCGAAATAGGTGCTACATCATCTATTTTTCCTTATGATATTCAAATGAAAAAATACCTAGAGGATAATGGAAGAAAAGAAATATCAATTCTTTCCGAAAAAATAAAACATAATCTGAAAGCAGATGAAGAGGTATATCAAAATCCATCTTTATATTATGATAAAATCATTAAAATTGATTTATCAAATCTAGAACCATATATTAATGGACCTTTTACTCCTGATAAGGCTACTCCTATATCTAAAATGAAAGAAGAATCAATCAATAACAATTGGCCTACTAAAATCGAAGTAGGATTGATTGGATCTTGTACCAATTCTTCTTATGAAGATTTATCAAAATCTATATCCATTATTCATCAAGCAAAGAAAAAACAATTAAAAATACGTTCTGAATATTTAATAACTCCAGGATCTAAAAAAGTATTATTTCTTCTAAAAGAAAAAGGCATCATTTCTTCTTTTCAAGAAATTGGTGCAAAAATATTTTCTAATGCTTGTGGTCCTTGCATTGGACAATGGTATAGAAAAAAAAATTCTCAATATAGAAAAAATACGATCATTCATTCTTTTAACAGAAATTTTTCATCTCGTAATGATGGGAATCCTAATACTTATGCATTTATAGCATCACCAGAAATTGTTACTGCTTTAGTTTTATCGGGAGATTTAACCTTTGATCCAAGAAAAGATAAATTGAAAAATAAAAATGGAAAATATGTCCTATTAGAAGAACCAAAATCTATAGGTATTCCAATAATATCTAATTTTGATATCAAAAAATTAGGTTATCATTATAAAATTTCTAATAAAAAAAATATTCCTGTAATCATTAAAAAAGATTCAGAAAGATTACAAGCTTTATCTCCATTTCCATCATGGAATGGTAAAAATTTCATCAATATAAAACTTCTAATAAAAATAAAAGGAAAATGTACTACAGATCATATATCGATGGCTGGTCCTTGGTTAAGGTATAGAGGTCATTTAGAGAATATTTCAAAAAACTTATTAATGGGTGCTAAAAATGCTTTTAATGAAAAAATAAATAAAATAAAAAATTGTATAACAGGAAATTATAGCACAGTTTATAATACAGCTAAATTTTATAAAACTCATAATATATCAACTTTAATTGTAGGAGAAGAAAATTATGGAGAAGGATCTTCTAGAGAACATGCCGCTATGGAACCAAGATTTTTAGGTGTACGAGTTGTTCTCGTAAAATCTTTTTCTAGAATACATGAAAATAATCTAAAAAAACAAGGAATTTTAGCACTAACCTTTTTAAATGATCAAGATTATTTACATATTCAAGAAGATGATTCTTTTCATTTTTATATAGAAAACATTCGTCCAAATGAAAATATTCAAGTAGAAATCATTCATAAAAATGGAAATAAGGAAAAAATATTAACCAAACATTCTTATAATAAAATACAAATTCAATGGTTTAAAAGTGGTTCTTCTTTAAATTTTATTAAAAATTATAAACGAAATTTATGAACTTTATCCACATTTTTTTTATAATGATTGTTAGATTATATCAGTTTTTTATATCACCATTTATAGGAAAAAATTGTAGATATATACCTTCTTGTTCAGAATATATGATTTTATCTATAAAAAAATATAACATTTTGAAAGCTATATGGATAACTATAATAAGGATTATGAAATGTAATCCATGGGGAAAATCTGGTTATGACCCTATATAAATAAAACCATACCATGTTATTAGAATATATAAATTGGAACCCTATCCATAAATTTATTTTATGGAATAAAATTACCATACATATTTATAGTTTAATGTTCATTATTTCTTTCATATTAGGATGGTATATTATGCAATATATTTATCGATGTGATAAGATTCATGAAGAAAAATTAGATTCATTATTAATCTATACTTTTATAGGAACTTTTTTAGGATCTAGATTAGGACAAGTATTTTTTTATGATTTT
The DNA here is from genome assembly GCF_014252435.1 of Blattabacterium cuenoti. Lineage (GTDB taxonomy): Bacteria > Bacteroidota > Bacteroidia > Flavobacteriales > Blattabacteriaceae > Blattabacterium > Blattabacterium cuenoti_X. The sequence continues at coordinate 581,024 of NZ_CP059220.1, read as the reverse complement.
TTATATTTTTCCAATCATTGGATTGAAATTTTCATCCCTATTAAAGCAACAGAAAAAAACCATGTTTTATTAGGATATATTAAAGGTTATGAATTTACTGGTTATAGAGGTTTATCTAGTCATGGTGCAGCTATAGGTTTACTTTTATCCAATTTTTTTTATAATAAAAAAATACTTAAAAAAAATTTTATTTGGTTGTGCGATAGATTATGTATTGCCGTTTCAATATCCGCATCTTTTATTCGAATTGGGAATTTTTTTAATTCTGAAATAGTAGGAATTCCATGTAATAAATCTATTCCATGGGCAGTAAAATTTGTTCAAATGGATAAAGAATATGGAAAAGTTGTACCAAGACATCCTACACAAATATATGAATCTATTATATATATTTCCATTTTTTTTCTTCTTTTTTTTCTATATTGTAAAATGAATAAAACTATAAATGGATTGTTATCAGGACTATTTTTTATTTTTATTTGGACATCGCGTTTTTTTTTAGAATTTTTAAAAGAACCACAAGGAAATGAATTTCTTCACTTATTTTTTTTAAATACTGGACAATTACTCAGTATTCCTTTTGTATTGTTTGGAGGATATTTAATTTTTTTATCAATACGAAAAAAATAAATTTTTCGTTATGAAAAAGAAATATTTATTATTATTAATATTATTCCTTTTATTATTATTTGTTTCTTCAGATCAGAAAAATTATAGTGATAATGAAGAGTTTATGGATTTAGAGAATTCATTGGAAATTGATTTTATTCCACATGGAAAATTGTCCTTCATAAAGAATGGAAAAATTATCAAAACAATAGATATTGAATTATCTCAAAAAGAAACAGAAAAAGCAAATGGATTACAATATCGATCTTCTTTAAAAAAAGATAGAGGAATGTTATTCATCTTAAATAATAAAGAAGAATATCAAGAAATCAATATGAAAAATGTTCGTATTCCTTTAGATATTATTTATCTTGATCAAAATAGTATAATTTTTTTTATAAGGAAAAATGTTCCCCCTATGATAGAAAAAATAGATGGATTTTATTTCAATCCAAAAAAAAATATAAAATATATTTTAGAAATCAATTCAGGTATGTCTGATCAATGGGGTATAAAAGAAGGAACCACAAAGATAAATTGGACTTTCAATAAAAATAAATGTTAATTGATGAATGAAAAATATTATTCATATGTTCATTTTTTTTATATTATGTATCTTTTCAAAAAAAACAATTACATTATGATTTCTATATCTAAAGAAGCAAAAAACAAACTTTTTTCTTTGATGAAAAAAGAAGGCCTTTCTCAAGATAATTCTTTTGTGAGAATTGGAGTAAAAGATGGAGGATGTTCTGGAATGTCTTATGAACTAACTTTTGATGATAAAAAAAAAGAAATCGATCAATTATTTAATGATGAAACGATGAAAATATTAATAGATAAAAATAGTCTTCCTTATTTAGAAGATATCATTCTAGATTATTCCGATGGTTTAAATGGAAAAGGTTTTTATTTTAAAAATCCTAAAGCAAAACATACTTGTGGATGTGGAAAAAGTTTTTCATTGTAAAAAATAAAAGAAATGGAAGAAGAAAAAAAAATATTGGAAAATTATACAAATTCTGAATATAAATATGGTTTTTCGACATCTATAGATTCTGACAAAATATCAATTGGATTGAATGAAAATGTTATTCGTAAAATAACAAAAAAAAAAAAAGAACCGAAATGGATGCTAGAATGGAGATTAGAATCATTCCAAATATGGAAAAATATGACTTCTCCGAAATGGGCTAATATAAAATATAAAATACCCAAATTTCAAAAAATAAGTTATTATTCTGCTCCTAAAAAAAAAATAAATTTAGATAATATCAATCAGTCAGATTCCGATTTCATCAGTACTTTTGAAAAATTAGGATTACCTATAAATAACAATAATAGCAAACATCAAGTAGCTATGGACTTTATTTTTGATTCTGTTTCTATCGGTACTACTTTTCAAAAAAAATTAAAAAAAAAGGGTATTATATTTTGTTCCATGAGTGATGCTTTAATCAAATATCCTGATTTAGTAAAACAATATTTAGGATCAGTTGTGTCGAAAAAAGACAATTTTTATGCAGCTTTAAATTCAGCAGTTTTCTCCGATGGGTCTTTTTGTTATATTCCAAAAGGAATTCGTTGTCCTATGGAGTTATCTACTTATTTTCGTATTAATGAAAAAAAAATAGGTCAATTTGAAAGGACATTAATTATAGCAGATAAAAATTCTTTTGTTAGTTATTTAGAAGGATGTACCGCTCCACAAAGAATCGATAATCAATTACATGCAGCTGTAGTAGAGATTGTAGCTTTGGAAAATTCGGAAGTTAAATATTCAACGGTACAAAATTGGTATCCTGGTGAAAAAAAAGGTTTAGGTGGAGTGTATAATTTTGTGACAAAAAGAGGTATATGTGAAAAGAAAGCAAAAATATCTTGGATTCAAGTAGAAATGGGTTCTTCGATTACATGGAAATATCCTTCATGTATTTTAAAAGGAGATTTCTCTTGTGGTAAGTTTTATTCTTTAGCTTTAACTAAAAATTTTCAGCAAGCAGACACAGGTACTAAAATGATTCATTTAGGAAAAAATACTAAAAGTATTATTATATCAAAAGGAATTTCATCTGGAAATTCTCAAAATAGTTATAGAGGTATGGTCCATATGTATTCTACAGCTACAAATTCGAGAAACTTTTCACAGTGTGATTCTTTGTTAATAGGAGATCAATGTGGTGCTCATACTTTTCCTTATATACATGTAGATAATCCTACTTCTCAAGTAGAACATGAAGCGACAACATCTAAAATAGGAAAAGATCAAATTTTTTATTGTAATCAAAGAGGTATTAATATAGATAAATCTATTTCTTTAATAATTAGTGGATTTAGTTATGAAATCTTAAAAAGATTACCTATGGAATTTGCTATAGAAGCAAGAAATCTTTTAGAAATATCATTAGAAGGATCTGTTGGATAATTATATAAAGATATTCATATGTTATTATTAAATATTGAAAATTTACATGTTTCTATAGATGGAAAAAAAATTCTTAAAGGAATTAATTTAAAAATTAATAGAGGAGAAACACACATTATAATGGGACCTAATGCTTCTGGAAAAAGTACTCTTGCTGCTATTATATCTGGGAGAGAAGAATATAATATTGATAAAGGAAGTATTTATTTTTCTAATAAAAATTTAAAATATTCTTCTCCAGAAGAAAGAGCTTACTTAGGTATTTTTCTTTCTTTTCAAAATCCTATAGAAATACCTGGTTTATCAATTATTAATTTTATTAAAACGTCTATAAATTCAATTCAAAAAGGAAGAAAATTAAAAAAAATATCTTCTAAGGATATATTATTAAAAATAAAAAAAATATCTTCTTTTTTAAATCTTGATAAAAATTTTATTTATCGTTTTTTAAATGATGGATTTTCTGGAGGTGAAAAAAAAAAAAATGAAATATTTCAAATGATGATGTTAAATCCAACTTTATCTATATTAGATGAAGTTGATTCTGGATTAGATATAGATGCTTTACGTCTTATTTCTAAAGGAATTAATTCATTTAAAAATGATAAAAATTCTATAATAATTATCACTCATTACAAAAGATTATTAGATTATCTGACTTCAGATTTTGTCATACATATTTTGCATAATGGAAAAATTATTCATTCAGGAGATAAAAAACTAGCAGGAAAATTGGAAAAGAATGGATATGATTGGATCATCAAAAAAAAAATATGATGAAATTATTAGATGAAATAAATTTTTTAATATCTAAAATTGAAATATCAATCAAAAGTAAAAAGTCTTACTTTTCTGATATAAAAAAAGAACATATAAATTTATATAAAAATCATGGATTATCATCTCATTTGAGAAAATCGAATAAGAATAAAAAATATCATCGAATTTTTAAACATATTAACTCGATTTTTCATAAAGAATATTCTATTATGGAAAATACAACAGTAAATCATCAAATAAAATATGGCGATATACAAGATTTTCTTTTATTGAAAAAGTCTTTTCTTTCTATTTCTTTAGATGGAAAATATAATATTTCATATCCTGTTTTTCAAGACAGGAACAATATTTTTATATCTAATATTATATCACAAAATGTATTAAAAATAAAAAAATATTATGGAAAATTATATAATGAATATAATCCTTATTATAGTTTGAATACTATTTTTTCAAAAGATGGAATATTTATTTATATCCCTAATAATACAATTTTGAATAAACCTATAGAAATATTTCATCTATTTACAGGATCAAAATCAAAGTCTTTTTTCAATATTAGAAAACTGATTATTATAGGAAAAGAATCTTCTGTTCAAATAGTTGAACATTTTAAATGTTTAAAAAAAAGTTCTATACTGATAAATTCTGTAAATGAAATACATTCTTTGAATAAGAGTAACATTGAATACTATAACATACAAAATAATTCAAAGAATACATCTATAATAGATAATACGTTTTTTCATCAAAAAAAAGATAGTAATTGTACTATTTATACTTTTTCTTTAGGAGGAGATTTGATACAAAATCATTTGAATTTTTTTTCTTGTGGAATACGAACTAATTCTTCTTTATATGGATTATCTTTTCTATCCAAAAATGAATATTTAAATAATTCGACTTTAATACATCATTTATCTTCATATTCATCTAGTTATCAACTTTACAAAAATATTGTTTCAGAAAATTCTAGTGGAATATTTAATGGGAAAATCATTGTGAATCAATCGACAAAAGGTGTCAATGCTTTTCAAAAAAATAAAAATATTTTATTATCAAACTATTCCAACGTCTCATCTATACCTCAATTAGAAATTTTTTCTAAAGATGTAAAGTGTTCTCATGGTTGTACTATTGGTTATATACAAAAAAACGAATTGTTTTATCTTCAATCTAGAGGAATTAGCAAAAAAAAAAGTAAAATTTTACTTTTATTATCTTTTTTAGAAGAGTTATTACACAATATTCATCTTATTTCTTTAAAAAAATTTATTTATCAAAGAATCAACAAAAAATTAGAAAAATATTTATAAAAATATGTTTTGGGAAAAAAAGATACAAGAAATAAGAAATCAATTTCCAATTTTGAAAGAAAAAATATATTCTCATCCATTAGTATATATGGATAATGCTGCTACTACTCAAAAACCAGTTCAAGTCATCAACGCATCTCAATATTATTATTCTAGATTAAATTCTAATATTCATCGAGCAACACATTTTCTCAGTCAAAAAGCTACATATCATGTTGAACAAGTTAGAAAAAAAATAAAAAAATTTATTCATGCAAAACATAATTCAGAGGTTATATTCACAAAAGGAACTACCGAATCGATTAATTTAGTTGCTAATAGTATGAACTTTTTCATAAATAAAGGTGATGAAATTATAATTTCTTGTTCCGAACATCATTCCAATTTTGTTCCATGGCAAATACTGTGTCAAAGAAAAGAAGCTACTTTGAAAATCATTCCTATACAGAAAAATGGATTGATAGAATTGAAAACTTTTGATTTGTTAATTTCAAAAAAAACAAAAATTGTTTCTATTCCACATATTTCTAACGTATTAGGAATTATTAATCCAATTAAATATATAATCGATAAATCGCATGAATATGGAGCAATTGTTTTAATTGATGGAGCACAAGTTCCATCAAATTTGTGTATAAATATGGAATATTTAAATGTGGATTTTTATGTTTTTTCTGCACATAAAATGTACGGACCTACTGGAGTAGGAATTTTATATGGGAGAAAAAAAATATTAAATCAGATGATTCCTTATCAATTTGGAGGAGAAATGGTTGAAAAAGTTAGTTTGCAAAAAACTACTTATTCTGAAATACCCTTTAAATTTGAAGCAGGGACTCCAAATGTAGAAGGAATTATTGTATGGTCCCAAGCTATCGATTTTATAGAGAGTATAGGTATTTTAAACATAAAATCTTATATAGAAAAACTAACGAGTTACGCTATCATGAAATTAAAATCCATAAAAAAATTAATATTATATGGAAATATTGATGATTTTTCTCAAAAATCTAGTATAATATCTTTTAATATAGAAAATTTGCATTGTTTTGACATTGGTGTAATTTTAGATAGGCTAGGAATAGCCGTTCGTACAGGACATCTATGTGCTCAACCTTTAATGAATTTTTTGAAAGTTTCAGGAATGATACGGGTTAGTTTTGCAATATATAATACTTTTCAAGAAGTAGATTATTTATATAAATGTCTTATAAAAGCAAAAAAAATTTTAAATCATTAAAATATAATATCATTTTTATGAATTCATATGCTATTGTTAATATAAAAGGAATGCAATTTAAACTTTTTGAAAAAAAATATGTTTATATTCCTTATTTAAAACTTGAAATAGGAAAAAAAAAAATACTTGATCAAGTATGTTTATTTTCTGATGATGGATTAGTTTATATTGGTACTCCTTTTATAAAGGATATCAGAGTGAATATTGAAATTTTAAAACATGTCAAAGGAAATAAAATCATTATTTTTAAAAAAAAACGAAGAAAAGGGTACAAAATAAAAAATGGATTTAGACCTATTTATTCTAAAATAAAGGTTATTTCCTTTTTTAAAAAAACTTCAAAAAATATTAATGCATAATGGCACATAAGAAAGGTTCAGGAAGTTCTCGAAATGGAAGAGATTCTATAGGAAAGAGATTAGGTGTAAAAATATATGGAAATCAGTATGCTCGTTCTGGATGTATAATAGTTCGACAAAAAGGAACAAAACATTATCCTGGAATGAATGTTAAAATTGGGAAAGATTATACTTTATATGCTGTAAAAAATGGATTTGTTCATTTCAAAAAAATAAAAAAAAATAAATCAGTTATTTCTATTATAGAAAAAAAATTAGTTAAAACTGGGTAGTTCAATCAGGATAGAATAACAGTTTCCTAAACTGCAGGTTGTGGGTTCGAATCCCTCCCCAGTTATTTTTTAGACAAAGATGGTCCCAGCTGGATTTGAACCAGCGACTTCCTGATTATGAGTCAGGTGCTCTAACCTACTGAGCTATGGGACCTAATAATTAAGGATTCAATACAATTTAACAATATTATTCATCCTATTACAAATTTTGTATAATTTTTTTGTATTATTTTTCAAATCAATTCATATGAATGTACTTAAAAAAAAAAAATTATTATCAATATTATATATAGAAATGTCTCAAATTTTAAATGAAGATATGCGAAATAATTATTGTATACAAAATTTGAAAAATGTTATAGTTACTTTAATCAAAATAGATATGAGTTCTGATATTAATTCAATGAAAATTTACATAAAAATATATCCTATTTTTGATAAAAAAATTGAAAATTTTATTGTATTGAGATCTAATATTTATAGAAAATTATTATCTAAAAATCTTAGATATTATGTAAAAAAAATTCCTAAATTATATTTTCATGTATTCAATAATTGATATATTACTTTTCATATGATGAATGTGTATATATCTATATGTTATTTATATTATTATTTTTTTATTTTATAAAAAATGAAAAAAGCCACTTTACCCATGAAAAAATATTATAAATCATATTTTTTCATGGGTAAAGTGGCTTCAACATTTTGAAAAATTTCTTTTGCTTCTTTTTCAAAAGATTTAATATTTGGAAATCGATTAGAATAATGTCCTAATAATAGTTTTTTAACTTTAGCTTCTTTTGCAATTATAGCTGCTTGGTTTGCTGTAGAATGTCCTGTTATCATTGCCCTATTTTCTTCTTTTTTAAGAAAAGTAGATTCATGATATAATAAATCTACATATTGTAAATATTTTATGATTGGTAAATAAAAAGAAGTATCTGAACAAAAAGCATAAGATAAGGTTTTTGGAGGATCAAATGTTAATTCTGAATTAGGAATGATATGTTCTTTGTTTATTATAAAATCTTTTCCCAATTTTAAATTTTTATAGTCTTTTATTTTAATAGATGGAATATGATTAATCTTTTCTATATTTAATTTCCTATGCATCGGTTTTTCTTTAAATAAAAATCCATTCGTGTAAATTCTATGTTTTAATGGAATGGAAAATACTTTTACTTTTTCATTTTCCATTATTTTTTCTAACTTTTTAGAATGCAATTCAATGTAATTTATGGAATAACCTATTTTTGTATAGGACCATTTAAAATGAATATCAATGATTTCCTTTAATCCTTTTGGAGCATATATAAATACTGATTTTTTCCTTCCTAATAGATGAAATGTAGACAATAATCCAATTAAACCAAAATAATGATCTCCATGTAAATGAGATATGAATATATGTATAATTTTATTAAATCTAACTTTTGCTTTTTTTAATTGTACTTGAGTTCCTTCTCCACAATCAATAAGAAAAAAGAATCCTTGGATTTCCAATATTTGAGAAGTTGGATAAAATTTATTAGTATTAGGAATAGAAGAATGACATCCTAGTATAGTTAATGAAGGTTTTTTGATCATTAAATAATTTAAATTTATTTATTTTTTGTATTCAATCTTTTTTTTTTCATCAGAAATAAAAAACCAATGATTAATATGAATACACTGAATGAAAATAAAATCCAATAATTTTGATCTCTGTTTTGTATAATAAATTTTTTATTCTTCATAAAAAAAAACATGGTCAATATAGCAAAAACATTATTAAACATATGTAATAAAATACAATCTATAATAGAATATGTAACATAATAAACAAATCCTATGAAATTTCCGATAAACAAACCTCCTACAAATTGCCATGGATTCATATGAGTTAATCCAAATAAAAATGAAGAAAATAAAATAGCATTAATAGGATGTATTTTATTTCTTAACATTCCATTTAAAATAACTCCTCTAAAAAATACTTCTTCACATATAGGTGCTAATAAAACAGTTGTAGAGAAAAAAGGAATTGGATTTTTTATTTCTTCATTTAAAAAATGTTCTATTTCATTATACATATTACCCAATATAGGTCCATTTTTAGGTACTAAAGATGAGATATATTCATTAACAATCATCATGCTAAACATCATAGAAAAAATAAGTAAATATATATACCAAGGAGACATCTTCATAGATAAATTGAGAATAAGATTTTTCTTTTGAGTTTGATGAGAAATAAAAATGAATAAAAAAATGAAAGGGACTGTATATGACAATGAAAAGATCATACCATCTGGTAAATTCATATAAACTAGTAATTTTTTTAAAATTACATTACAAAAATTGATAGTAGTGAATATTATAATTAATAAAATAGATTCAATATAATTTATTTTGAAATAATTCTTCATAATTAAAAAAATTCATGTTAATATGATTAAAATAGAAAAAATCATTTAAATTTGATATCAATTTTCTTGATATTTTGCATTTTTTATTTATGTTTTATTTATATCCTAATATAATAATTGAAAGATAAAAAATTAAAATGAATATAAAATTTATTAAAAAAAATAAATATGCACTTGTTTGATATTCAGTCTATATTTTATGAATATGATTCATTTAAAGAATCGAATATTTCTAACTCTAGTAAATTATTTAGATATTCTGATTTACTGAAAATAATAGATTTATATAATAAAAATTATAAAATTGATCCTATAGGACATTCCATCGATCATAGAAAAATTTTTAAATTTATTTGGGGATTAGGTAAAATAAAAATTTTTATATGGTCTCAAATGCATGGAAATGAAACAACTGGAACAAAATCAATGTTTGATGTATTGAATTTTTTTTCTTTAAAAAAAAATAAAGAATTAGTACAATTTTTAAGAAAAAAAATTACAATTTTTTTTATTCCTATGTTAAATCCTGATGGTTCGGATTTTTTTAAAAGAAGAAATGCTATTAATATTGATTTAAATAGAGATGCTTTAGCGTTATTATCTCCAGAAATTAAAATTCTTTTTAGAGAAATTCAAAAAGAATCACCTCATGTTTTATTTAATTTACATGATCAAAGAAGTATATATAATGTTGGACATGTCAAGTTCAATCCTGCTATTTTATCTTTTTTATCACCTAAAGATAAAAGTGGAAATTCTATTAAAAAAATGATTTCTATGGGAATTATAAATAAAATAACACTTGATATTCAAAAAATATTACCAAATATTGGATCAATAGGAAGATATACTGATAAATGTTACCCTACATCTACTGGTGATGTACTTCAAAATTTAGGATATCCATGTGTACTTTTTGAGGCTGGTAATTATCCAGGAGATATTCATAAAAATATTATTAGAACATATAATACTTTATCAATATTATCAGGATTAATTTTTATTGCTACTAATTATGATAAAATACATGAAATAAAAAATTTTAAAGAAGATTATTTTTCTATTTTAGAAAATGAGGCAATTTTATTGGATAAAATATATAGAAAAGTAAAAATTCAAAAAAATCGAGTTCAATATTTAGCTGATATTGGTTTTATGCAATTTGAAAAATTTGATCGCGAAAAAAATAAATTAAACATTACATCAAAAATAGTTGAAATAGGAGATCTATCTCATTTTTTTGCATATAAAAATATTTTATCCAATAATCATTCTTTACTTTATAAAGAACATATGATCCCTGATATTGGAGATCTAGAAAAATCATTCTTTACTTTATAAAGAACATATGATCCCTGATATTGGAGATCTAGAAAAATCATTCTTTACTTTATAAAGAACATATGATCCCTGATATTGGAGATCTAGAAAAATCATTCTTTACTTTATAA